>NZ_CP138997.1:2615000-2657947 GCF_044596365.1 Qipengyuania sp. R86523 | reverse complement strand
CCTCAATCCGATAATTTCGTACAAACCCCGGAATACTAGGGGTTTCGAGCGTTACGGATGCGTAGAGTTCACGGTATCGGGAGGTACAGAACCACCGCAGCCATGCGGGTTCTGGCGAATCCTTCCGTTCTACACCGTGAGATTCGCGCGTGATTCTCGGGATTCGCCCCGCGGCAAGGCTGTTTGCCGAACCGACCGTGATTCGAGCAGCGCGAACCGCAGCGAACGATAATGCCATTTATGTGAAGCTCGGCCCGAGGGCTATCTACTGAACGACCGCCTGAGGTGAGGCGATATTTGTGCTAGTACGAACGGGAAGGCATTCTCCGTCCTGCCGATCGGGCCTACCGCATTTATCACGCCTATTTGGACACTCATTGGCGCCGCTCCCCTCTGGCGGCAGCGGCGCGAGGTGGGCTTCAGCATGACGCACGTGCGCGAGCTGCCCGCGCCGTCCGAGCACAGCGACAAGCCGTACGAGCCTATCGGTCAACTCGTGGAGCAACATACAGTCGGGTGGAACGCAACATCACCGGCCTGACCGCGCTTCGCGATGACTTGGCAAATGCTGGGGTCACGCAAGGCTGCCTGGATCGGCGGGCACCCGATAGTGGATAGCATGGCGCGCCCAGAGATTGGGTGGAGGCGGAGGGGCGCAATGGCACCAAAAGTCCTACCCATACGTTGGTTGATGATGAACAAGACTATCGAGGATCTCCAGCGCGATATGGAAGCTGCGGCGCACGCTCTCGATTTCGAGGAGGCGCGGCGAATTCGCGATCGCATCAACCTGATGCGAGGCGGCGCCAACGCTACAGAGGCTGACGAAGCCGACACCTCGGGACTGGTTCGCCAGCGCTCGGGCGCCATGGGGCTTGGGTCGAGCCGGCAGCGCCCGGTTACTCCGCCAGACTGGAAGGCGCCGCCAAAGCCCGACCCCATGACATCCGGCCGGAAACGCAAGTGACGCCTGACCGCGCGCGTACGGCGGTGCTGACGCTGCTTTCCCAACGCAACCTCGGAGCGACGGTATGCCCCAGCGAAGTCGCACGCGAGATCGCTTCAGGGGACAAAAGAGCTTGGCGTTTGGCGATGCCACTTGTCCATGATGCCGCCGACCAACTTTTGGATCAGGGACTCATCAGGTTGAGCTGGAAAGGCAGGAAGTTGTCGGCACGGTCCGGACCCTACCGGATTGGCCGCGCTAACGAGTACTGACAGGTTAGTCGAAGAAGCCCCGATCGCCCGAATGAGGCAGCAATGTAGATACAGAAGAGCGGCGCTCCGGCTTGGCGATATCCGTATGAGCGGACGCCAAGATCTTTGCTTGCCATGCGCCTACAGGACCAAACGCGAAGAGTCTCGCTGAGAGCAGCAGGGTAATTTATTCTTCGGTTTCGGATGTGGCGATCGAAGCGGTGCGCACGGTCACGCTTTCTTTAGGGCTAGTCGATGGGGTGTATCTCTGCTTCGGCGTTTCCATCCGGCACGCCTGGCTTTTCCCCGACCCACGGTGCGCATGCGCGCAGTTCCTGGTCCGCGGGCATGCTGCGGCGGAGCGTCGCTATTGGAGAGTTATTTGGGAGATGGTTGCGGGGGTTGGATTTGAACCAACGACCTTCAGGTTATGAGGGCTCTGTTCCGATGCTACCCCAGAGCACGCCCATCTACTTTTATAGACTTATTTTCAACGTGTTAGATTGACTGTTGGAGCGCCTCGCGGCTGTGTGGCTACGCACGGTTTCGCTATGCTTCGCTCCCTCTTGCTTCCTATTCGCTTACGGATCGAGCCACGTAGCGGCCGCTGGTAACAGGAGGCGAATTTGCCAAAGCTGACGAAGAGACAGATCGAGGCGCTCGAGATCAAGGACAAGGACTATTTCGTCTGGGATAGCGAGCTGTCCGGTTTCGGCATTCGCGTGTTCCCAAGCAGCCGCAAGCAATTCGTCCTTCAGTACCGTTTCGGCAAAACCTCGCGAAGGATGAGCCTTGGCCGATTTGGCGCAATAACACCTGACCAGGCGCGTGGTCTTGCCCTCAAGGCTCTCGTCCAGATTCGGCAGGACGTCGACCCGCAGGTGCAGAAGCGAGAAAAGAGGACAGCGCTCACGGTCCGCGATTTGGCGCAGCGGTTCGACGAGGAGCATATCGAGGTTCACCTCAAGCCCAGCACCGCCAAGGAATATCGCCGGAATCTGAAGCTCTTCATCCTCCCCGCCATTGGGCATCTGCGCATCATCGACGTGACCCGCGCCGATATCGCCAAATATCATCACGACTGGCGGGATCGCCCCTACCAGGCGAACCGCAACATTGAGATCATCTCGAAGATGTTCAATCTTGCCGAGCTTTGGGGTCTGCGGCCCGACGGGACCAATCCGCGTAAACACATCAAGAAGTATCCGGAAAAGAAGCGTGAGCGGTATTTCTCCGCTGCGGAGCTACAGGCGATCGGTCGGGTGCTCGGTGAGATGGAAGAGGAGCGGGTGGAGTTGCCGAGCGCGATCGCAGCAGTTCGCCTGCTACTCTTCACCGGCTGTCGGCTAGGCGAGATAATGACCCTTCGTTGGGAATATGTCGATCTGCAGGGCCGGCGTCTGCGCCTCCCAGATAGCAAGACCGGCGCTAAGGAAGTGCATCTTGGTACGGCAGCAGTCTCGGTGCTCATGAGCATTGAACGTACGATGGGTAATCCATGGGTCATCGTCGGTCGAAACGAGGGGGCACACCTGACTGATCTCCAGCCGTTCTGGCAGCGGGTGCGCGGTAGAGCCGGGTTAAAGAACGCCCGCATTCATGACCTCAGGCATACGTTTGCATCAGTGGCGGTCAGCAACGGTCAGAGCCTGCCGATGATCGGAAAGCTCCTCGGCCATACGCAAGTTCAGACGACTGCACGTTACGCGCATCTCGCGAGCCAGCCAGTAATGCAGGCTGCCAACGACGTATCATCGCTCATCGCCAAACAGCTGCTCGGCGGCGCTACTTGACCCGGTGGTCTCGTTCGCGAAATGGAACCGATCTGCATTACCTTTGCAGTTCCAATTAATGTTCATCGTAGCACTCGGATGAACGCTGTGCCTATCGTCATCGCTGCGATGGGCGGAGCGTGGAAATCCCTCAGACAGACCGGTTGGTTGCGGCCGGGTGGCAAACGCGTATATCCAGCCGGTTCGCCGGCAATGGCAGCTTTGCGCCCTAATTGAAGCCGTTCAACGACCCGCATGGGGTTCTTAGAAGCGGTCGTTCGCTCCTGGGCATCTGGGTCGGTCAGACGACGGACCTTGGAACCTTCCCGCCGTTTACGCCGGCGGCGCGGCGAACGGCGGGTCTTATCAAATGCCGACGTTCAGCAATCGCACCTAATGATCTTATGTGCGGACTGAGATGAGCCGGTAGTGGGCCGTCAGCTTGAGCCCGTCAGATTCCATAGTTGTATTTCAAGTCAAGCTGCTTGGCCGGGGTCGTCGTTCATGGCAGCGGAAGCGGCAGCTTTCTTTCGATCGTGATCGGTTTGCATCGACTTGACGCGGGGTAGGTGCGATGTTGGACGGGAAATTTAGAGGAGTGGCAGTAGCATGAGTGATGGTGGCGAGGTTCGGTTCGTCCTGCGGTATCCTAGTGACTACGATGCGCCGGATCTCGGCCCGCTGCAGGAACAGGTCGAGGCCGAGGTGACCCGCGGCGAACGGGACGACGAACGACCGAGCGGTTTCGACAGTTCGCTGCACTCGGCCACGACGGCTAGGGATATGGTGACCTGGCTCGCCGGCAGCGGCGCGGGCACCTTGGCCGTCCGCGCGTTGAAGGATGTCCTCGTCGAGTATCTCAAGCAGCGGAACAGGTCGGTCGAACTGACAGTCGGTAAGCGGAAGATCTCGCTGAAAGGGCCACTGACCAAGCGCGAGATCACCGATTTGCTGGAACCCGTGCTCGACAAGTAGTAGCGTGGCCAGGTTCCGCTTCGATCCGGTATCGCTGGTCCTCGAGATGCCCGAACCGGGGCTCGAGGCCTTTCGCGGCATGGACCCGGAGGAAGCGGCACGGGAGGTGTCGGACTTCAACAGCCGCTATCTTCACGAGCGTATCCACTGGATACAGCACTTCTCGACCTTCTCGGGCCTGCTCCAGATCTTCAACGCCGAAATCCAGCAACTGGTGCTTGAGCAGGCAATGGCGCGGCTCGAGGATTCCCCGCTTCCGACAACACCGCCGCTGCGGCAGGTGTGGGGCGGCGAGCCTGAGTTGCTGGTGTGGGAGGCGCTTGAACTGTTCGGCGCGGCCATGGCCGGTGATCGCAAGAGGGCGCACTTCGAGACGGATTACGGCCCGGGTTGGTCGACGCGGCTCCTCGACGGAGCGCAACTGTTCTCACGCGTGTTCAACCAACTGCGGGAGCGCGGCTTCCGCTTCGACGGCACGGCGGAGGCCTCATTCACCGGCGTCAGCGTCAGAAGGGCAGAATTAATCGAGGACAATTTCGCTTACGCAGTGGGGTCCAGCATCCTCTTCGAGTTGCATGCCGGCCTGGGGCAACTGGCCCACCTTCAGGCTGGTCTGGGCCGTCTGCCCGGGGCTGTGATCGACCCGGTCGCCATTCTTCCGCGTCGCGTCGTCGAACTGCGCGAAAGGTTTCTCGACGAGGCAGGACTTCCAGACGATGACTGGCGTAGCGACGTCGTGTGCTCGATCGCTGCATATTTCGCGCTCAACACGCCGATCGCCCCGTTCTTCCCGGCCATGAACGAGAAGAAGAGCCTCACCAACCTCTCCGGGATGCCGAACTTTTTGGACATGGCGCGCAGGTTGGCTCCCTTGAAGTCGCAGATCGAGCGTGGCCCGAGCGACGACGTGTTCGCTTTCCATAGGTTCGCCCTCGACCTGATGGCTGGCTGGATCGGCCCAGAGTTTTTTGCGGTGAACCTGAAGCTGCTGGGTATGGCGGTGGGCGAACCGGCCTACCTGCCGTTCGTGCCGGGGGAGGGCACGGTCCTGAGCCTCGAGAATGACCGCACGCAGTATCTGGCCGCCACCGCCCGCCGGTTGGTCGACATCGCTCGCGACGAGCCGATCTTCGTGACCTGCCCCGGTCACCTATATGCGTTCGATCGCGCGCGCTTCGGCGACATATACGCGCGGATCACTCATTCCCTCGAGTTCCGCCACGAGATCGGCATTGTGCCCTCGCCTCCCTTCAGCCGGCAGCTCGAAATCGGCGAATACGCGCGTCAGGTCGCTTTGGCCTTCAAGGCTGACCTGTGCCGCGCGTTGGCCCACGGCGACATCGAGTATGCGCTCACGAAGGCGGGCCGCTACCGTGCCTCGCACCCAGACTTGGCCGACCTCCACGCATTCGGGCTGCGGGCAGCTATGCACGACCTGGTACTTCCCCCCAGCATTCAGGTGAAGGTGTCCCGCGTGCTAGAACTGGAAGACTATTAGTCGTCAGCCGCGGCCGAAAGGTCGCGGTCGATCTCGATGTATTCCATGTCAATCAAGAAGGCCCTACCCCGCACGGGGTGGAATAAGTGCTAGTTCCCTGGGATGCTGGTGTCAGCGAGGAAGATGTGGTCGGGCCAGGCCGGCTCGTCGGCCAGCGCCACCTCGAGCGCACGCGCGATTACAATCTGGTTCGTGAGGGCGATGTCTGACCATTCCAGGACCAGGATCGTGACGTCGCCCTCGTCAGCGCACTTTAGCAGCTTGGGCAGCTTGCGTTAGAGCGCGGTACGGATGCGCGCAAGGCGGAGGTCCTCTAGGTCGTCGCCGACGGTGCGCACCAGGCAGAGCGTGCCGTCGTGGATTCCGCTTTCTGACCAGTGGACCCGCCGCCTGAGTGTCACGGCGATCCCATCGAACTCTCGGCTGCGGCTGCCATGATAGCCCTGCGGCCGACGCGACCTGTCTAGGCGCTCGGGCTGCTCGGCGTGCAGTTCGCCCGCCGCCGCCTTGATCCAGGCATCCATCCGTGCGCGGAGGGCCTCGTGCTCTCGGCGGTGCACGCCTTGGGCCGGGTGCACCGGGAACATGATCTCGTACCTGCCGGGCTTCGGCATCTTGCCGTCGAACCGTTGCTCGATCTCGGAGGTGAGTTCGGCGAATTCCTTACCAGTCTGGATCGCCTGCGGGAACGGCTCGATGAGCGTGTGCTCAATAGCATAGCGGCTCGTTCCGATGCGCACCCGCAACCGACACCTGGCCGAGCACAAGCTCATCAGCGTCGAGGTCCTACGCGACCAGATGGCCGAGCTGCGCGAAATTCTCGAGCGCTGGCTTTATCAGGCGGCCGGTCATCGCGATGGGCAGATCGATCAGATCAGGGCTCAGGGCGCAGAGCGAGCGTGACGCTGATCACGCTTGCGGTCGAGATATCGCCCAACCAATCCGCGTTCAGATCATGCCTGAATAGGCGCGCACATCGAGCATAGGCGCGGTCCCGATCGCCTGGAGCTGCGCGATCAGCTCGAGTAGGAAGCGCGTTGAAGCCTTGTCGATCGAGGTCACCTCGAAATCGTCGTCCCGGCGCGTAAACCAGCCGGCATTGGCGACGCAGCCAAGATCGATCACGCCTTCCGCCATATCCTGCCGGAGATGGCCAATCAGCGTGTGGCCGAGCGGCGGTATCCACCCTGCCCCGAGGGTGAGGATGCCGGCCAGGATATGATGGAGCGGCTTGGGTCGCGAAGGGCCTTCGATTGTCTCGGCGGAGAGGCTGGTGCGATGCAGGCGGCGCACGGATGCCGCCTTCTCACGCGCGTAGCGGATATGATCGGCGGTCAGTTCCTGCTTGGTTTCGAACACAGCATAGACGCTCTCCGCCGGGACGACGTCAGTGCCTTTGAAGCTGAAAACGAACGGCGAATATTGGCGGTCGTGAACGATGACGTCGATCTGCTGGCTGAACGCGCCTTTGCTGTCGACGACGAAGCCTTTCCGGCTTTCGTAGCGGCGCGGCAGATAGTGGTTGAGCACGTCGTTCCAGACCTGCTCGCTCGCATCTCCCTTCTCCGTTGGGTGCCCGAGCTTTCGGGCGGTCGCGAGTTCGCGTTCGATCTTGTCGTGGAAATCGGCGAAGAGGAGGGCGAGCGACCAGTCGGACGTCATTGAAACACAGTCTCCCAGGAGCTGTTCAGCGCCGAACGCGCGGCCACTGCGAGGGCGGCTTTCGCGTCAGCCGTTAAGGTTGCCGATACGGCATTATTTGTATTTGAGGGATCGATGAGCCTTCGTGTCGCGATCGACTGATCGATGGCGCGAAAGGCAGTGACGACATTGTCCTGCACGGCGCCGACCCGCGCGCCCTTCAAGGCGTCGATCACGAAGAGTTCGAGGTAGAAGGACGGCCAGTCCAGCCCAAAGCGATTGCGCCAGATCTTGATCAGGCGGATCTCGTTGATCCGGCCCGACCCGGAGACGACGCGAATATGTTCGTTGATGTTCGTCTGGAGCCAACTGCTGGTCTTGTTGCTCCAAAGGCTATGATAGTTTCCGTACTGATCCTGCCGGCGTGCCGGGGTCACGTCGACCTTCCAGCCGCCAACTGCTATGCCGATCGAGACATTTTGACGCCGCGCTACATAGCCCGCTTGAGCCAAGGCGTTGAAGAGGGTGCCGTAGATCGACTTGAGCGTGTTGCCGAGCGTCGACGTCAGGGAAATGAAAATGTCGATGTCAGTGCCGCCATGCACCGCCGTGCCTTTGGCAAAGGAACCGCTCGGGCAAATATCGACGATATACTGAGTGCCCCAGCTGCGGAGAACCGGGTCGATCGTGGCTTGGACGCCGCGCACAGGCGAATTAAGGCCGGTGTCCACGGCGTGCCGCGCCAGCACCATCCGAATATGTTCATCAATCCCCACCATCGCCTCAGGGTATAATACTGAAATTGGCTTGTCGCGTCGATAACCATCCGGCTCAGCGAGTGATGTCGCTAGTGGAGAGCGTCCTAGCGGCAGCTTCTGTCAGGAGCAGACGTTCGAGGTGGCTGATCTGAACGACCGACGTTGGTCGGAAGCCGCCACCTGCGGCGCGCCGCGGAACGGCAGCTATTGACGGTTCGCCGCCGGGGCCCTGCCAGTCGGCAAACGGCCCAGATTTGGTCGCGCTGAGCGAGAGAGAAGGAGAGCCGCGACCGCCAGCGTTGTGTGTGGAAGGTAGAGCAGGAGCGGCCGTCTGACATTGACTAAGGGTGATGTGCGTGACTAACACACCTCATCATTTAGCTGAGAGAGGGGTGTCAGCCATCAAACCTTCGATTTTCGCTTTAGCCATCGGACTGGCCGTGACGGGTTGTACATCGACGGGCGTGAAGTCCGGAGACGCGCTCGAGTTCGATTGGAGAACCTTCGCTCGTGGCCGACGAATCCGGCTTGGATGAGCTCTGGTTGGCATTGCCTGAGGAGATGAAACAGAACACTCTTCACGGGCTCAGCGTTGCTGTGTTCGACAACTACAAGATTGTCGATGTCGAGAAGTTCGGAACGAAATCCGCCCTTAGTGGCGAGGCAGTGACCGAAGACACCGTATTCTCAACGGCCTCCATTTCGAAAGTCGTAACCGCACTTGTCTGCCTGAAGCTGGCCGAGGACGGTGCTATCGACTTGGATGCGCCAATCGCAACCTATCTAAAAAGCTGGAAGTTGCCAGAAAGCGAATTCTCCGGGGCTGCGGATGTAACTTGGCGGCAGCTCCTGACGCACACCTCAGGCACGTCGCAGCACGGATTTGCAGACTACTACGAGGGCGACGACCTACCTACATTGATCGACAGCCTCGAAGGCCGACTGCCGCGCTATGACAAGCCGATCGAGTTTCTGTTCGCGCCGGGAACGGACTGGCAATATAGCGGCGGCGGCTACGTGGTCGTGCAGCTTGCACTGGAGGACCATACCGGCATCTCCCTCCCGGAACTTGCCGCGCGCGAAGTGTTTGAGCCGCTTGGATTGCAGCACACGACGATGATCCAGCCGGGCGCGGTTGGTTTCCCGACCGATGCGGCGCTGGTTCATGACGAGGCCGGCGAGATCATTCGCACCGGACTTCCAATAACTCCGCAAATCTCTGCTTCGGGGATGTGGTCAAGTCCCGCCGATCTGGCCACTTTCGCTATCGCGATCCAGCGCGCGCTTGCAGGCGGAACGGACGGACCGATAAAGCCAGCGGAAGCACGGGCGCTAACGGACATCTTCTCGCTCGAGCCGGTCGGCGGCATTAGCATGCCCTTCTTTCGCGGCTTCGGCTTCGGAAATACCGACTGGTTTCGTCACGATGGATCGAACACAGGCGTGAACGCAGATTTGCTGGGCTCGATGGAGGGCGGCTATGGCATAATCATGCTTGGCAATGGAGATGACGCAAATACCGGCCCGGTGTTTGCAACGCTGCGGCGCGAGATCATCAAGCGAATGGGGTGGAGCCAACGTGTCCCGCTGGCCACCCTGCCGCTCCCAGAACCGCTGACGAGCAAGCTTGTTGGGACCTATACGGGGCTCCTCTACGAACTCGGGCTGGACTACCGGATCGAAAAGCAGGGCGGCAGATTATGGGTCGTGTCCGAATTCTTCACCCAGTTTCTGGGCAGGGACCGCAGCGAGATGCGCTATCTCGGCGACAATACCTTCGCGATTGAGGACTATCCCAATCGCTTGCAGTTTGACTGCGAGACTCCCGGCCATAAGTGCACGGTCCTGCTGAACCGCCCGGGCAGCAGCGCCGATAAAATCATACGACCGATGCAGAAGGCGGGAGCAGAAGAATCGCAGTAGCTAGCGCGAAGCACAACCTGCTCATCGTTGAACGGCAGCTTCTTCGATTTGATGATGCGAAGCTGCCGGTCAGCTTCCGGCCCCGCAGCCGCCGTCGACAAGGCGTCCCAATTGCGGCAATTCCCGGCTGCTTTCGGATGCCCTTTTAGTTGCTGCACGCGGCGAATTCGAAAAGCAGACGAAGAGCTGGAAACTTCCCGCGACCTAAGCCCTGCTCGGCTATAATTCAGTTTAGCGTTCAGCTCGCCGCGGCTTACCAACCAGCCACACGCCTGTTTCTGCCACCAGTTCCATCGAACAAATCGGCATGCCATCTTCGTAGAGATCGGCTTGGCCGGCTTTGACCATGGCCTTGGCCTTGTCCAGAGCGCCGGCGATCGAAAGACATTCAAAATCGATTTCTTCAATCACTGAATCATGATCGTCGCGGGCGCGCAGCTTGTAACTGTGCATCACTTACTTTCCGCCCCGTTTTCGCGCGAACTCTGTTGGCCGCCCCGGCCGGAGCCGGACTTGTTGCCGCCGCCGCTTTCCTTGTTGACCGTCGCCCAGGCGCGGCGTTCGGCCTCTTCTTGCGAGACGCCGCGGTCCTCGTAGCTCTCTTCGATGTGCTCGGCCTTGCGCTTCTGCTTGTCGGTGTATTTGTCCTTGTCTCCCTTCGCCATCACGTTTCTCCTCGCGTCGTGTCGAGAACCCGTCCGCACTAAGAAAATATATGAGCAACCCCGTATGGGGCAAGGGTCCCACGAAGAGATTGTCTCACCTTTGCAACGGGTTATCGTAGGGGCGCTGCCCGGCTGTCTACAGGAGAGAGTATCCCACGCGGCGGTATTGCCTGCGGTGCTGCGCAATGGCCTCTGGTTGCGATTCTGACCGTTATCAGCCTGATCATGATTACGGCTTTGCGGGTTGCGGAGGACAATTTCGGCAAGGAGGATCGCAACATCGCGCGATCGATCGGAAGGTCGCCCGAGGAGTAGGCGTCCGCTAAAGTGTTTCTAGATCTATAGCGCGGCTTTAGCCCTTAGATTCAGGTAATGCACAGCTTCGTATGTCTCATCGAAAACTAGCGATAGAGATGCATTCCGGCCGGTATTGGTGGTGGGTTGGCAGAACGGTTTTGCAAGGCTTCCGCGACTAAGACGCCTGCGATAAGCTGATCATCCGAGAGAGGCTTGTGGAGACACCCTAGTGCGATCTCACCATGGTTTGGTCCGGGACAATTCCCCGTAGCGAACAAAACGGCGACGCCGATGTCGTGCATTTGCCGAGCCACGACCAACCCACATCCGCCTCCTGAGAGCCGCATATCAACCAGCGCGAGATCGGGCTTACGATGAATTGCAGCTAAGATCGCCGACTCTTCATCATCAGCTATTTTGATTACTTGATGTCCCTGTGCTTCAAGAACGTCCTGCATGTTCATAGCCACTAGGGCTTCGTCTTCAACAATTAGTATCTTCATAAAAATTCGAACTTACAGCCGATCAACCGCGAGGAAGAACTATGCTTATGTGCGTTCCGCCAGCCTTAGTCTGCGTTTCAACTTTCGCCCGAATTTGCCCCGTAAGGGCGTGCACGATTTTTGAACCCAATCCGGTGCCAGTTTCTGCACTGTCCGCGACGCAGTAACCTACGCCATCGTCAAGCACGGTAACGGTGATTTCCGTTTCCGTTGAACTGAGATGCACGCCCACGGTTCCCTTCCGTTGATCAGGGAATGCATATTTGAGGCTGTTGGTGAGCAGTTCCGAAACGACAAGCGCCAAGGGCACTGCTCTATCCATTCCTATTGCGACACCAGACTGAAGCTCGAGTTCGATTCCGATGTCATCCACTCTGCTCATTGATCGCACCGTGGCCGTAACCAGCTCAGCAAGGAAATCTCCGATGTCCACCATCGAGTAATCGCCACTCATATAAAGCCGCTGGTGAATAGAAGCCACCACAGAGACCCGGTGCCTTGCTTCCGACAAAGCAAATTTGAGACCGTCATCGGTCGCTTCGCGAGCATGAAGCTGAAGTAGTGCCATAACCAACTGTAGGCTATTTTTTACACGATGATTGACTTCTTGAAAAAGGACCTCGCGACCAGCCAAAGCAGCCTCCAAGTCTCTTTCTCGATCCTCAAGTGACCGTTTCAACTGATTTTCGCGGGTGACATCGCGGATGGCAGCGAAGAATACTGGCTCGCCGTCATTTTCGAGCAACTGAAGGTGAACCGACACGTCATATAAGGACCCGTCTTTGCGCCGGTGAACCGTCTCGAAGACCATGTCGCCAGAGCCTGTTTCCAGGAGCGGGCGAACCTTTTCACGAAATTGAGCCTCGCTCAGATGTGGCTTCAGGTCCCACGGTGCGAGTTTACGCAACTCGTCGAATCCGAACCCGAGGTTGTCGCGCGCCCCTCGATTTACCAGCAAGAACCGAAAATCGGATGCAGAAAAGAGGTAAATTTCGCTAGCCGCATCCTCTACGATGAAGCCCAGCTGCGCGGCGCTGATTGGCTTAGAATTTCTAAGAGGCATCAGTCTTGCTAGTGATCAGCGGCGCTAATTTGCAAGCTCAATCTTCTGGCTCTAACAGCGCAGCACCCTGTCCGCTTCGACGGTTCGTCATCCGCCCAGTTGGCTCAAGATACCTCGTATTTGTGCATTAACCAGAAAATGCCTATTCGAGGCTATGGCTCGTATGATGCAGTGGGTCTTAAGGTTCCTGTTCCCAGCGGACAGCCCTCGCGAGCAACGCGAGCAGATTACTGGAATCTTTGAGAGCTTAAGGAGGCAGATCCCGCTACTCTATGGGGTCGCGCTCGTGAACCTTCTGGGCCTCCATGTGGCGACACATGGCGGTGAGCTGCGCTGGTTCTCGCCGCTAACTATCTTATCAGCCATCCTATTATGGCGGATGATCTATTGGATCGCGTTTCAAAAACCTTCCGAGGATTCCGCGAGGATAAAACGCGAACTGGTCACGATGGTCCTCTTCACAACCATCTTGTGTCTCGGGTTTTCGATCTGGGCTCAGTCCCTCATAACCGCCTACCCTAGCGAGACGATGACCATCCTGCTTTACAGCGTTCTTGCTGCGCTGGGGGTCGCTTATGGATTGAGCAGTTTTCCGCGGGCGGCGCTTCTTCCGTTGTTGATACTCGGTCTACCCGTAGCAATCCGGTTGTTTTGGATGGGGAAGCCGTCAGATCGAGGGATCGCCCTCAGTCTGATATTCGTCTTAGCCCTCTTCATTTGGCAGCTCCATGTTCATAACAGAGCTCTTCTGGGCTTGGTGCGTGGACAATTGGCAATCGCTCGCGAGCGAAACAGAGCTGTTGAGGCTGAGCTCCAAGCGACCAAGCGAGCCGATGAAGACGTGTTAAGCGGGATTGCCAATCGCGGAAAGCTTGTTCGCGAGATTGAGAAGGGCATGGTCCGCGGCCCGTTGACTGGGGGCGGCAGCGTGCTTGCTATTTGCGATCTTGATGGGTTCAAGTCAGCGAACGACGCATTCGGTCACGCTGCGGGCGACGAGATACTGCGCGAGTATGCTCGACGGTTGAAAGATGCTTTCGGAGCCGAGGCGCTAGTTGCCAGGCTCGGAGGCGACGAGTTTTCAGTTTTCTGGAAGGATGGATTATCGAGACCTGGACTGGAAGCTGCGTCAACTCACATTTGTGAGCTAGCAAGCCAACCGGTCCTATGGGACGGAAAGGAGCTATTCGTCGGTGCTTCGTGCGGCGTAACGGAAGCAGGACCATACACTTGGTCTGACGAAGAGTTTTTCCGGCAGGCGGACTCCGCTCTTTATAAGGCGAAAGCGTCCTCGCGTGGACATTGGCACCTATACGATCTGCCTCAATTCGAGGCAGACCAACGACGAGCAAAGATTGAAAAGTCAATTTTGTCGGGTGAAGCGCTTCGTGAAATGGAGGTCCACTTCCAGCCAATTTTTGATCTTAAGGAAGGAGTTCCTGTATTCGCTGAAGCTCTTGCTCGTTGGTACAACGCAGAACTGGGCGCGGTGTCTCCCGATGAGTTCATTCGCATCTCTGAGAAGCTCGGCGTCATTGATCGATTGAACGAACGTCTACTGGAAATGGCGTTGGCGTCAGCTGAGACCTGGCCGGCAAACCTGTCTCTTTCATTCAATCTCAGCGCCATGCAATTGAGCCGTTCGGGGGCTAGTGACAAACTTCAAAAGATTGTGTCGGCTTCTTCTTTTCATGCTCACCGCGTTCAGTTCGAGATCACAGAGACAGCAATCCTTGCCGATCTGGGGCATGCCGAACAAGAACTAGCGAAGCTATCCCAATATGGTTTTACAAGCGCACTGGATGACTTCGGTTCTGGCTACGCATCGGTAGCATACCTTCGAGAGCTTTCCTTTGATACAATCAAGCTGGACGGATCTTTGATGGACAATATCATTCACAGCGAGCGCTCGCGCCAAATATTGTCAGGTCTGGTAGATTTGTGTCATTCGGCTGGTGCTCGATGTGTTGCCGAACATATCGAAACCCACGAGCAGCTAAAAATGGCAAGAGCAGTGGGCTGCGATTACGGGCAAGGCTTTTGCTTGGGGAAACCGGCTACAAGCGAACGAATGCTAAAGGCGCTGTATTCCAACTTAGGCTCTTCGCCTTCTTGATTGAGGTGTTTCTCAAGCTATTAGTCGATTAGGAGATAACAGTGCTGTTCGAAAAAATTAAAACGGCCGGTCTTTCACACCTCTCCTATCTTATCGGAGCCGGCGGAATGGCTGCCGTCATCGATCCTCGCAGAGATTGCGAGATCTACGTTGAAAGAGCACGAAACGAGGGGCTGCGGATAACGCATATCTTCGAGACCCATCGCAATGAGGATCTGGTTTCAGGAGCGCCGATACTCGCAAAACTGACCGGGGCAGAGGTTTTCCATGGGCCGAACGCGGATGGCGAGGTGGAATACGCGAAGACTACGAGGGATGGTGATTGTCACGCGATCGGACAGCTCGAAATCCGCGTCCTCGAAACGCCCGGACATACATTCGATCACCTCGCTTATGCCATATTCGATAGCGAATACCCCGAGACGGCGGTGGGCGTTTTTACCGGCGATGCGCTGTTCGTTAGCGATGTTGGCCGAACCGATTTCTATCCTGAACGGAAGCGTGAGGTTGCCGGCCTTCTCTTCGACTCTCTCCGCAAGATTTGCGAATTAGGCGACCAGGCGATCATTTATCCCGCCCATGGTGCTGGTTCGGTTTGCGGGTCGGGCATGGCAGACAGGGAGTTTTCAACGGTCGGGCATGAGCGCCGCAACAACCCTATGCTCAAGATCGAGAGTCGGGACACGTTCATTGATCGCAAGGTGAACGAAAATCACTACCAGCCGCCCTATTTCCGGCTGATGGAACATCTCAACCTGGTCGGAGGCAATGCCGCCCCGCGCGTGCTCATGCCCCAACCCATGAGCCTCGATGAGTTGTCGTCTTGCGAAGCCGACAGGGTCATCGATGTCCGCGAGCCGCTCGCCTATGCGGCCGGGCACCTGCCGGGGAGCATCAACTTGCCGGTCGACATGATCCCGGCCTTTGCCGGATGGTTTATTGCCGAAGGCGAAGAGCTCGCGCTGGTGGCTTCGTCGCAGGACCAGCTATCAACGACGATGGAGCATCTGGTGAGGATCGCGCTCGACAAGATCGTCGGGGGTTATGTCGGTGTGGTTCCAGCCGCAGCCTCGGGGAAAAGTATGCGCTCGATCCCGATGATCAGCACGGAAGAAGTTGAACGCCGCTTGCAGGGAAAGCCCGGCGACTGGACCCTGCTCGACGTGCGAGATGCAGACGAGCGGAAGGCGCACTCGATCAAGGGATCTCGTCACATCTACGTCGGCGAACTGAACGAGAAGTGGAAAGACCTCGATCCCGGCCAGCGCTATACACTCATGTGCGCAAGCGGCATGCGCGCGACTGTCGCCGCCGGTTGGCTCGATGCTCATGGGTTCGACCATCTCGATGTCTATTTGGGTTCGATGGGAGCGTGGGAGGCGAGGCGCGGCTAATATCGTTCCCACGATCGCCCACGTAGAGCCGCGGCTTACCTTTCATCGCAGCATCGTAGTCTGCCGGAAGCGGCCGACCCCGGTCGACCGCTTCCGCGCGGCGCCCATGTCAGATGCGCAAAAATTCGAGATTTGGTAGTTATCAATTAGCAGTTTATGCGGTCGCGGAAGCCTATGGCCGATAGTCAGCAGAAGGGAGCCGATCGCAGGACTTAAAACGAGCGTCGCATTCGATCGTCTTCTAGCCGGCCGACCGGAGCGTGTTGCGTCCGGCACGCTTGGCGACATAGAGCGCTTCATCGGCTCGCCGGAGAAGGCTCTCGCCGGTCTCTCCCTCGGCAAGCTCTGCGATACCTATGCTAACAGTTACACGAGGGGTGCTGCCGCTCTTTGCAATTGAGCTTCGAACTCGCTCGGCGATGAGCATTGCGGTTTGCGTCGTCGTATCCGGTAGAATGATGACGAATTCCTCGCCTCCAAAACGGCCCACCATATCGCCAGCACGAAGCGCTTTGGCAGCGACATTTGCGACGCGCTTCAGCACCTCGTCGCCGGCATGGTGGCCATAGGTGTCATTGACCCTTTTGAAGTGGTCCACGTCGAACACTGCGACGGCCAGGGAGCGGTCGTCCCGGCGGGCGGCCAATACCGCTCGGACAATTTCAGAGGTCGTTCGGCGCCTGTTCGCTATACCGGTCAGTTGATCGGTCTCTGCGATGGCTTGGGCTTGCCGAGCAGCTTCTTCAGCACGGTTTCGCGCTTTCTCGATCGCGGCTGCGTGCGAAACCTGAATAGTGATGTCTTGGACGATCCCGAACAGTCCGAAGGATCCGTCGCTTTCGATCTTGTCTATTTCGCCTCTTGATCGAACGTGCCGAATTTCGCCATTCGGTCGGACGATGCGAGCCGTAAAGTCGAAGTCGCAGCGATTTTCGATCGCGCGATCAATATGGTCGGTGACAATCTGTCGGTCGTCAGGATGGTAAGCATTGATCGCACCCTCCAATGGTGGCGGGACACTGCCTTCCAGGCCAAAAATACTGAACACTTCGCGCGACCAAACGATCTTGTTGGTTCGCACGTCGAGGCGCCAATGGCCGAGGTTCGCCGCCTCCTCGGCGAGTTCAAGCAGTCGCTTCTCCTCTGCAAGCTGGTTCACCACCTTGTTGCGCGAACTTAGCAGCGCAGCGATTGGCAAAGCGGCTGCGAATAGCGTTAGCAGATAGAATTGCAGATAGATGCTTTTGGCGAGCGGTCCAATGCCGAAGAGGTTTTGCGCTGGCGACCATACGTTGAAGGTGAATGTGCTGACGCCTGCTACGATCAGCACGCCGCCAGCTGCTCCGGTCGGGCCGAGTCGCGATGCTGACATAAGGACCGCAAGCATGGGTAGAAATAGGATGGGGGCGCCGGTCTGCGAGAAGACTACCCATGACACAATAGCCACTAGAGCAAATATTAGGAGACCTTCGAGCATAACTGAAGCCTGACCTATCCTCCCGTCGCTCCGGACCGCTTTAGCGCCAATCATAGCAAGAGGGGTGACGATCAGTATGCCGAGGAGGTCCGTCGAGAACCAAGAAAACCAGAATTCGATCGACGAAATCGGCGCCACGACCACCGCTATAGTAGCGCTCAATGCAGATCCCGCCGCCGCAGCCAAGCAAAACCAGACCAAATCGCTTGGCTCCGAAAAGGACAATCGACGTGGCAGTTGTTGCCTGAGAAACCACGCCGCAGCTATCGATTCTGAAATGTTAGCGACGGTGAACCCGAATGAGATACCGAGCGAGTTCCCGGCTAGCACGTTTGCCGCAAGGCTTGCGGCACCAGCGGCGATTACGTGCCGATATGCTCGGCCCCATCCGCTAGACAGCAGTATCGCGAGTAGAATGCCGCTTGCAGGCCAGAGGATAGCGACGCCACCACTCCCTCCTACCAGCCCAAAAGTGATGGTGGCAGCCAGAAAATATACAATGCCGGTTGCGGTCGGCGGGAGGATGAAGCGAAAAAAGTGACCAGCGCGGTAAGTGGGCATGGGGGAGAGCTAAAGGGAATTGGTTAATGCCGCTTTAAGGCTTTTTTGGAGTGGGCGTATGGCGCTCTATCCGGTTCCAGCAACTTGCCTCAAGCTGGGTAGTGAGCTTGGTGCGCATATCGAATGATACAAATGGCTCATTCAAAATCAGCTCGGCGCGTAGGGGGCAAAAAGCGCCAGCGTAGTTCTTTGTAGGCGCCGCTATGTCTGTCGTCGCTGCTTGGGAAGTCCCGAGTTTCCGACTGACGATACTGGATTACGCTGCGGTCCTGGCAAGCGTATCCGAGGCTGTGCTGCTGGACAGGCAAAGCGCCAGCAATTCGCTGGCCGGAAGGGGACGAGATACGAAGTAGCCTTGTGCGAGATCGCATCCTACTTCGCGCAGAAAGTCGAGACATTCTACAGTCTCGATTCCTTCTGCGACGACCTGCAGGCCAAGAGCATGGGCGAGGTTCACCGTCGAGCGGACCAAAAGCGCATCGCTGCTGTCTTCATGTGCATTCTCGACGAAGCTTCGATCGATTTTCAATTCGCCGAGAGGCAGGGTCTTGAGATAGGTCAGCGTCGATTGCCCGGTGCCGTAGTCGTCTAGCGAAATCATGATGCCCATCCGCCGGTATCCCTCTAGCGCGCGCAAAGCGGCTGCCGGATCGGCCATGGTCGCTGACTCGGTAACCTCAAAAATGAGGTCGGAGGCAGATGTGTCGCTTACTTGGAGCGCGGCCCCTACAGCATCGAAGAATGCCGGAGAAATAAGCAGGCGCGCCGATATGTTCACTGCCGCCTTCACTTCGATGCCAGCGCCATGCCACTGCGCAAGATCCCGCAGGGTGCGCTGCAGAACGAACAGCGTCATATCCGCGATGTGATCGTTCTTTTCGGCTAGCGGGATGAAGCTGTCCGGGCTCAAATAGCCGCGCGTGGGATGATGCCAGCGGACGAGCGCTTCGACACTGGCGATACGGTCCGTCATCAGATCGAGCTTGGGCTGGTAGTGGACTTCGAGCTCATGGTTTTCGATCGCGTTGGCGAGTTCTCCCATTAGCGAAACCTGCTGCTCGAGAAGGTCCTGCTCGGCCGCCTCATGCATGTGCCAAACCTTGTCGTTGGCCAGCGCGGTGCTAGCTGCCAGCGAAGCTTCGGCAGTTGCCCCTGCAGCAGCGATGCCGAACACAATCGCGGGATCGACGCGCTTTCCGGCGATTTCTAACGGCCGTCGTAACTCGCGGCGCAGTTCGGTCAGCGTCTCTATGCGGGTTTCATGCGCCTCGTCGGAAATCCACGCAAGGCAGCGATCATCGATGCGGTAGACGATATCCCTGCCGCCCATTCGCGCCGCCAGACTCCCCATCAATGAGCCGATAGCATCCGCACCGATAACCGATTTGATTGCGTCGAAATTTGCGAGCATCGCGACGATGGTTTGGGCATTCTCCTGCGAACCATCGGCCTCGCGCAAAGCAAGGCGGTTCGGCAAGCCGCTTTCCTGGTCGATCCGCTTGCCGCGATACATTTCGCGGTAAAGCAATAAACCCGAACGCGCTGCGCCGGATGCCAGGACCAAGATCAGCCCGGCCACGATCCGGAAGTCCGCTCCAGCAAGGCTATATGCGGCGATATCCGCGCCGAGAAGCGCAGCAGCGCCAAGACCGGAGGTCGCTACGACGCGCGGATAGGTCTTTTGCGCGAAGACCAAGGCGGCACCCAGCGCGCCCACCAGCAGCGGAACCAGCCATCCTCCGAAAATGGGTATTCCGCCTAGCAATGTCTCCGCAGCGATCGCTTGTACGATCACTCCGGGTAGGACGCCGTGCCGCGGCGTCGCGTATCGATCCCCCATCTCGATCGCCGTCGCGCCAATGAGTATATCCTTGTCGGTAATCGTGGAAGGATCGAACCTTCCGCTCGCGACGTCGATGAAGCTGTATCGAGGTATCGATGCGGGGTCGATCGCGAAGTCGACCGGGAATTGGTTACCGGCCTTTCCGGCCACGCCGGCAGCCTGAGCCGAAAGCGAGGGCCGGGGAACGCCCGCGGTCATCGTGCCCAAGGGCATGTTGCGCACCACGCCGTCGCTATCAGGAATGACGGAAACTGATGCCAGCGAAGCGTGTTGCCGCAATGACGCTATGGGCAAGGCATCGATCTGCCGGTCGGATTCGAAGCTTTCGCTCTGGCCAAATGTGGGAAGAACGATTTCGGCAGATGCTTCGCTCAGACTGCGCGCGAGTGCGGCGTCCTCGACCGGGTTCGAAGTTGAGGAAAAATCGACGTCGAAAATGATTGAGCGGGCCCCAGCTTCATTCAGCGCGGCCACCACTTCGGCATAATTGCTGCGCGGCCAAGGCCATCGCTGGATCGCGGCAACGCTCGCAGCATCCATTTCGACGACTTGAATCTGACCGCTCGCGGTGCGGTCCCTCAGCCCAAAGCTGAAATTCCTCAAGCCATTGTCGAGTTCGCGAAAAGCGCCTGACTGCGCTGCCGACCCGATCGTGACGATAAGGAGAGCAGCGAGCAGGATGTTTTCCCACGGCAAGCGCGGCGGCACAGTCGAGTAGGACGGCGAACGCATAGGATCAGGGCACGATCACTTAGAGCCAATCAGTCGTCGTCATCGTCGTCATCATCGTCGTCGTCATCATCGTCGTCATCGTCATCATCGTCATCATCGTCGTTGTCGTCGTCATCGTCGTCATCACCCGGATCCGGCTCAGGTTCGGGCTCCGGCTCTGGCTCAGGTTCGGGTTCCGGCTCGGGCTCAGGTTCGGGCTCCGGCTCGGGCTCAGGTTCGGGCTCAGGCTCAGGTTCGGGCTCCGGCTCGGGCTCCGGCTCGGGCTCGGGCTCGGGCTCAGGCTCAGGTTCGGGCTCGGGCTCCGGCTCCGGCTCCGGCTCGGGCTCAGGTTCGGGCTCAGGCTCCGGCTCGGGCTCCGGCTCGGGCTCAGGCTCAGGTTCGGGCTCCGGCTCGGGCTCCGGCTCAGGCTCGGGTCGTGGTTCCAGCTCGAGTTCCGGAGCTGGCGCGGGATCGGGTTCGGCATCTTCCTGTGATAGATCAGCAACGAAATCATCCGTGACCGCCGCGATCTCGCCCGAAACCAAGCCTTCGGTCGTATCCTCCAGATCTCTCGGCCCGCTCACGAAACGTGTCTCGATGACCGGCTGCTCGGAAGCGACTGCTTCCACAGTTACGTTCGTATTGGCGTCAGATGCGTTTGGTGTCGGGGGCGGTGCAGCCGTTGGTGATGGAGTATTGTTGTCGCGAGCAGGTGAATCCAGGGTGCGCGTCTCATCACCCATGATCGTGAGGCGGAACGGATCATCCGCGCCGACCATCGCCACCTCGCCTGGTGTCACGAGATCGCGTGCGCCTCCATCACCGGTCCAGACCTCGACCGCACCCTCGGTGACCTGCATGGAAGAGCCGCTGCCATCGACCGTAATCGAGAAGCTGGTTCCCTTCACTACCGCAGCCAGGGTCGGCGTGCGGACGCCGAAATGGGGATCGGGTTGTTTGCCGATATTGAAAATCGCGCTGCCCCAGTCCTGCACGATCTGGATCACCGATCGCTCTTCCGAAGGCTGCGGCACTTTTACGCGGCTGTTGGGCCGGACGGTAACAAATTCGCGTTCGCGCACGATGACGGCCGAGCCATTCGCCCCGGTCTCAATCGCACCGCCAGCAGCGATCTTCGCCCCGCGGCGCGCCGGTCTCTCACCATTCTCGTCGCGGATTGCTACGCGTCCATCCGTTTCGCTGACTGTCCATGCAACCTGTGCGTGGACACTGGTGCTGGCGAGCAGGAGGGCGAGAGAAGCGGTCTTCAGGAATTTCCGGGTCGACAAGATGGGTCTCCTATGAGCGTCCGATCTCGCAGAAGGGTATTCCAATATACCAACCGAACATGGTTAAACATCTGGTAATGCAACCAAAAATTAAGACGCGCCCGGGTAGTTTGAGTGGTCCACTTGGAGTCTCTCACGCGTGCGTTATCTATCTTATCCCTCACTGGCGGCAGTCGGCCTGTGCGTCGCATTCTCCGCGAATGCACAGGATGCGCGCGATCCAATCGATGAGGCCCTAGCCGTCGACGGACAGGAAAGTGGCGTGCTGGCGCCGCGCGATGCGGCCGCCGCAGCGCAGATCGAACCTCGTTCTGGCG
Source organism: Qipengyuania sp. R86523 (assembly GCF_044596365.1). Taxonomy (NCBI): domain Bacteria; kingdom Pseudomonadati; phylum Pseudomonadota; class Alphaproteobacteria; order Sphingomonadales; family Erythrobacteraceae; genus Qipengyuania; species Qipengyuania sp. R86523. Next base: position 2,635,947 of record NZ_CP138997.1, on the reverse strand, counting down.
AAGATCAAGGCTTTGGATCAAGCGTTTACACCGTAGGGCCGATCTCGCTCGAAGGGTTGCGCGAATTGTCAGTCGCCGATTTCGTCGACATCGTTGAGCGTTACGCCGCGCGCGATCTCGACGGAGAACAGCTGAACGCACTCGCCAGCGATTTGGCATCGCGCGCGCAGACCATGGGCTATGTATTTGCGACCGCGATGATCGAACCGCAATCACTGCGCGCTGGCGTGCTACGCGTTCGTGTCGACGAAGGCCGGATCGACCGGATCAGGATCGATGGCGACGATGATGCTGCCATTCGCAATCAGTTGAACCCGTTGCTAGGCGGCCGCCCCGTCACCAAGGCACGGCTCGAACGGCACTTGCTTCTGGCAGACGATATTTCGGGCGTCTGGGTGCGCAGAGCCTATTTCGAACGCCAGGACGAGGAAGGTGTCCTGGTTCTTGAAGCGCGACGATCGCGGGCCAGTGGTGCCCTGATGTTCGAAAATGACGGTTCGGCACCTGTAGGGCCCGAGCGACTGCGAATCGACGCCGATTTCAACGGATTGCTCACATCGACCGACGAGGTCGACATTACGCTGGCGACCACGCCTTTCGAACCGGGCGAACTGCAATATGCCAAGCTGAAATACGAGGCGGTCATCAGTTCCAACGGCACGCAAGCGGTCGTTGTCGTCTCCCACTCCAGAACCGATCCGGGCGCCTATCTCGCCGATGACGATGTTACCGGCAGATCGACAAGACTTGGCATCGAATTGCGTCATCCGTTTGTAAGACGTCGCAATTTCAGCCTCTGGGGCGAAGCCGAATTCCAGATTCAAGATATTCGGCGCGATCGCGACGGTGCGCTCGACCGGCACGATCGCATCCCTGTTGTCCGCATTGGCGCCTTCATGGCCGGCACGGCCGTCGGGGGCCGATACCGTGCGCGGGTAACCTACTCGCAGGGCTTGTCGATCCTCGGCGCCACCGAGCTAGGCGATCCGCTCGCCTCGCGCGACGATGCGTCAGCGGCGTTCAGCACCCTATACACGTGGGCCGACTGGGAACGCGAGCTTGGCGCGGGCTTCAGCATGGAATTGGCCGCCCGCGGACAAATCGCGAGCGCTCCATTGCTTTCGACCGAAGATCTTGGTCTTGGCGGCAACCGCTTCCTGCGCGGCTATCCCTATAGCCAGCGTTCAGGTGACGAAGGGATCATGGGCTCGGGTGAATTGCGCTACGACTGGGCCGATGCGCTGAACCTTGTCGATAACATACAGATCTACGCCTATGCCGACGGCGGGTATGTCAGCAATCTCGAGGATGGGAGGGGGACGGGCGAACTCTATTCGGCCGGCGGCGGCCTGAGGACCGACATCGTCAACGGTCTCGATTTCGACGTCGAACTTGCCATGCCACTAAGCGGGCCGCGCTACGATACAGACAACGACAATCCGCGCCTCAATGTGAAGCTGCGCAAGACTCTTTAAGCGCTCGGGCGGTTTGGTGAATAAGGGCCGGAAGGAAATTGCCGTCGAACGCCGAGGGTCTTGAAGGCCGATGAGCAGAAAAGCGGGATACCCGCGATTTGATCCCACCAGTTTCTTGGCATCGAACGCAAGCCTAGCCCATCGTCTCTTGGGCTTCAACAAATGTCACCATACGCTGGTGCTCCTCATCCCACAAAGCCAGCCGGAAGGCGCTGAGCGACTCCCATGCCGTGTAGCGGTTGAGATCGCGTAGAGCCGGATGCGCGTCCAGGACTTCGGGCAGGCGGTGGAACGGTATCGTGCTCGAAAGGTGGTGCACGTGGTGGATGCCGATATTCCCGGTGAACCAGCGCAGAACCGGCGGCAGGTCTAAATGGGTGCTGCCCATCAGGGCGGCTTCGGCGAAGGACCAGTCGGACTTGCTTTCCCAGTATGCTTGGGGAAACTGGTGCTGGATGTAGAACAGCCACACTCCAATGCTCGCCGCGACGAGCAGAGTCGACAGGAACACTGCGAGCGTCATTGCGAAGCCGACCAACCATATTGGCACCGCAAGGATTGCGAGAGTGGCAAGGTTCGTTCCAAGCGCGCTGACCCAGAACTTCCAGCCTTCGCTCATTAATCCCACCGGCAGACGGTGCCGCAGCAGAAAAAGATAGACAGGGCCAAAACCAAGCAAGGTCAACGGGTGGCGGTATAGGCGATAGCCCAGCCGCTGGGTCCTCGATCTCTCGAAATACTCGCGCACCGTCAGCGTATCGACATCGCCAAAGCCGCGCTTGTCGAGGTTGCCGGTCATGGCGTGATGACGCGCATGGCTGAGGCTCCAGCAATCATAGGGCGTGAGCGTGAAGACGCCGAGCAACCGCCCGAACCAGTCGTTGCTCGCGCGGTCCCGCATGAAGGAGCCGTGGCCGCAATCGTGCTGGATAATGAACAGCCTCAGTAGGAACAGTCCGGCGAGCGGAGTAAGCGCGAGGACGAACAGGTAACCCGCGTCCGCAGCTGCAATGATCACGGCGAACAGTCCAAGAAAGGGAAACAGCGTGATGCCAAGCTCCCACAGGCTGCGCCCCGGCTGGGGATCGCGGAACACCTGAAGGTCGCGCATTAACTGACGAGGGTCGGGCATGGCGGGGCGCACGGCTGCCGAGGCCGCTTCAGAACAACAAACATTCACTCGCGATCCGCTAATGTTGCATCGTGCGATTGTCACGCAGGATCGACTGTGCTCAGAAATGCTGGCGGCTTTCATGTGTCCCGCGCCAAAAGCGGACTGTCCACTAACGGCCCAAATCCCGACATTATGCTCCGGTCGATAACGGCAGTGGTAAGGTGTTTTTGAAGGGCTCTATGCGTATCGCTGGGTATGCCTACCCCCCTCGACTTTTCGACCACGCACGTTTTTTTGCCCCCCGCCGGTGTCCGATCGAAAAGCCCCAAGGTTTTGACCTCCCCCCCTTTCCCGTCATGTATTTCCCTTCAAACGCTGACTAAGAGAGCGGGCCCACATGCTGTCCGCATGCGGGTCCTTTAGGTTGCTGTATCTAAATTAGCTTCGCGCTAAGAAAGGCCTGTGCCGCTCCGCGTGTTCGATGGCTCACGCGTCCCAGTCCTTTCTGATCCGCTGTCGTAGTAACCAGCTTTTACCGATGATCTTTGGTGAAGCCGGGGGTACCGGGCATAGGACGACCAACCCCCGCCAGATGGCTGGGTTGGTCCTCCCCGCATGCGTTACAGATGCTCTTCGGAGCCAGCCGTCGCACTCGGACGCGAATGGTGCCGGCACTGGCCCATCCACTTAGCAGCTGCTTACGAAACTACGTGCTGTTCCGGAGATCCCCGCTCTGCCTTTCGGACTCGGGTTACCGCTTTGATCTCACCCCATTTGGTAGCGGGATAGTTAAGGCGCATACCCAAACGTGTTTAGCCAAACGAATGCGCCCCTCGCGGAAGTCCGCGAGAACGAATTCATTCAGCCGCTGAGGGGATCGACCGTGGACCAGCACCGCTCGGCGCTCTCCACCACTTCGGTGTGGTAGCGCACCCGGTTACCAATCCTCGTATAGGCGGGCCCAACCCCTTTATCTCGCCAGCCCTCAAGCGTTCGGGGGCTGATGCGCCACCTGTGCGCAAGCTCCTTCGTAGTTAGGAAAGTCGGTTTTGGGGTAGTCGACATCGGCCGCTCCTGGTTTTGGAGCAGCCCGTTTATGCAGGTGCACGTGTTCTAATCGATCTGATGTGGAACACTATTTTTTCGAGTAGCAGTCCTTGCTGATCGCGCTGTAACTGACGCCAAAATGCTTGGCCGCGTCACGCATTGCCTTGCGCTTGCCCGAGCCTTCCTCAACCATAGCGTTCACGAAATCGATGCGCTCTTGGCGAGGTTGTCTTCGCCTGCTCTTCCCACCTTTGATCCGACCCTCATTCATTCCCCGGCCACCGAGCGCGTCGCGCTCGTGCGCTTCTTTGAATGAGAATTCTGTTAGTAGCTCCATCAGATCCATCGCCAGCGACACTGCCTCCCAAGGTCGCGAACGAATGTACTTCTCAACCAAAAGCGCGTAGCGCACGCACTGAAAAAGGTAAGAGAACTCGGATGTACGTGGTTGGGTGAGATTTTTGTGCGCTTGAGGATCAATCAGGCCCGAAGATCTCAGCTCTTCGTACCTAGCCTTCATGGTCTCGATTAGCCGTGTGTGCCTGCCCCAAGGCTCATTGAGTTGATCTTGCCCACGGAAAAATTCGACCGCCTCATCAACATCGTTCGTGTTGGATCCGTCAAGGACTTTAAGCCGACGCGTTCGCGAAGTTATCCCGGAGCCCTCTCCTACAGTGGTGGTCTTTGCCATAGGAGAGAACTAGCGCGCTGAAATACGTGCGGCTACCTTGGCGATCCAAAATCAGTAGAGCGCTGCAGGACGATAACGGCGAACATGAATAATGGAGGTCCCCCGGTCCCACGCGAGAATTGGGACCGGTTGCCGCTTGCACCAGCCGCCTCGTGTCAGTTTGTGGGCCGTATCCGGACTGTCCGGTTCCCGTTGGCAAACGGCGGAAAGCTGCCATTCGGCTCACGACCCGATTGCGGACATTGCCTCAAGAGACTCTCGATGCGAGAATGCATTCTCGGACGGCAGCGTAGAAAGACACCGGTCTGTTATTCTTCGTGCGCCAATTCAGATCGTCGGTCGTGAAATTGGCCAGCTGAAGAACTAGGTCGTCTAATGTCGCGACCCATCGGTCGCCATTGTCGACACGGTATCCCTAAGCATCTTTGAAATCGAGTTTCCAGCCACCCGGCATCTCTTTGTAGAACGTAATGAAGACCTGCGAGCCGGCGGCATCTACCCGCGCGGTGAACGTCTGTGTCGCCATCAGCCTTCATCTAACTGGTAATCCCGCGACACGATGGCGGCAGGTTGAGCCGATTGCAATGTCCGCCTCGGGCACACCTCGGAAATTCAGGGTGCTCCTCGGATGTGGTTCTCCGTTTCTTAATCTCTCGCAGCTAAGTCCAGCGAATGTCTAGCGAACTGGCACTGGCTATGTCGGCCTCCGATTATCGGCCTCGCTTCGAAGCGGTCAAAAGCAATTCTGTCGAGCGCATCCTTCAAACGGTTCGCAGTCATCTCGGGGCTGAGATCGCATTTGTGGGGCGCTACATCGAGGGCGGCCGGCGTGAATTGATGTATGTCGATAGCGACATCGATCTCCCGGTGGGAGCCGGCTTCAGCGAACCGATCGAGGAAAGTTTCTGCCATCACATCCTTGAAGGCAGGCTGCCCGAACTGATCCATGACGCGGCGGACTATCCCTTGGCCCAGACACTGCCGATAACCAAAATTCTGCCGATCGGCTGTCATTTCAACGTCCCGCTGCGGCTTGCAAACGGAGATGTGTTCGGGAGCTTCTGCTGCGTCAGTCGGACCGTAGACCGCAGCGTTTCGCAGCGCGACATGAAAGTCTTGCGCGCGTTCGCAAACTTGGCGGCCGAACATATCGAGGAATCACTCGGCGTAGAGGAGCAATCAGCGCGGATCGAGCAGCAAATTAACGGTGTGCTCGCAAATCGCTCGATCTCTATCGTAGAGCAGCCGATCCACGAGCTTGCAACGATGCGCATTATGGGGCTGGAATGCCTTTCGCGCTTCGCCGATGCTGGCCAGCGGGGGCCCGACATCTGGTTTGGTGAGGCTAAATCAGTGGGACGCGGGGTCGAGCTTGAACTCATGGCCATAGAACAGGCTTTGAAAACGCCAGATCGTGCAGGTCGAGACGTCTATCTGTCGGTTAACGCGTCGCCCGAGGCCATTATATCGGGAAAGGTGGCGGCGCTGCTCGAACTCCACGCGGGGCGCAAGATCGTCGTCGAGCTGACAGAGCATGAACGTGTCGAGAATTTCGGCCAACTACGGGACGCGCTTCGGGAAATCTCGCGCTATGCACGGGTAGCGGTTGACGATGTGGGGGCCGGATATGCCGGTCTGCGTTACCTTGTCGACCTGTCACCCGACCTGCTCAAGCTCGACATCAGTCTGACCCGGAACATCCACCGTGATGTTGCGCGCCAAGCGATGGCAAAGGCGATCGTCCACTTCGCAGCCGCGATCGGCAGCAAGGTAGTCGCCGAAGGCATCGAAAGCGGCGAAGAATTATTGATGCTGAAAGAGATCGGCCTCGATTACGGGCAGGGCTATCATTTTGCGGCACCGATGTTGCCCGAAGGTGCATCGAAATACCTCGATGGGCTCCAACCAAGCGGCCGATCCGGAACAAGGTTAGTATCGTGTTGCGATAACGCGTAATTCCTTGATCCGCATTCGATCAGCATCGGCAAATCGCGTACTCGTCCGAACGTCTTCTGGTGCTAAAACCCGCCTTTCTGCTGCCGACGCTCTTGCGGACTTTCGAGATGCTTTTAGACTGGTATAATGAAGTTTGCGCCATTATTTTCGATAGCCTTAGCCTTTTTGTATCCGAGCATCGCTTATGCTCAGGATGCAGTCGCAATTCAGATGCCCGAGCAGCGTGACGTTTTGGGGGTTGCGGACGAAGAGGCTGACTTACTCCTCGCGCAATTACGAAGTGCGCAGGAACGGCTGACCGCTGGCGAATTCGAGAACTTTGTTCTGATGGCAGGAAGTATCGCATCTTACGAGCAGGCAAATATCCCACCCCGTGAAATTTTTCTTGGCGTGGATTTCGGTTCGGTCTGGAGAATCGAATGCATCTCAGACCAACCTGCAACTAGACAGTCTTTTCGTCTTTCCTATGCGCCCGATGGACCGGGTGCGCGCTATTGGGATATTCGAGTTACGCTTCGCTCAGACAGCGAGATAGATTCAGTATTCCTACAATACCGCGTTCCACCACCCTTTTAGGATCGTTTTGACAGCGCGTCCGCTTACCACCCCTAATCTCGCCGTTCACGTTGCCGCCGGGCGACCTTCAGAACGGCCAGGCAGCTTCGGCCTGGTCACTGCCGAAACCCGCCATTCTGCTACCGACGCCATTGCCGATGTAATACGAGAGATAGGCGGCTGCTCAAATGCTGCCATTTTTCGCAGGGTGGCATTTAGGAAATGGGTTACGGATGGAAACGATTGACTGTCCTATGCCGACCCAAGCCGATTTGATCGGAGCCTAGTTCATCGTGCCTTCTCGCGAAGATACTCCCAAGCAATCAGCTTTTCTTCCCCGGGTCCGGCCCAAATGTCGGGGGCCACACCGATGCCTTCCCAGGTCTTGCCGGAGATGCGGCCTTCAGCGCGGTATTCAGGAATGTAGAGAGAGTAAGTGCCCGGGAGTTCAACGGCGTCGAACACTGCATGCGCCGCTCCTATCGAACGGCGTCCGACGATAGTCGCCCGAGACTCTTCCTGAAGTGAAAAGGCGAGCGCCTCGGATGCCGAGGCGCTGCCCGCGTCGATCAGAACGACCAAAGGCAGATCTGCTGGAAAACGCTCCCACGCAGGTTCATTCGGTGTGATATAGTCGAATCGCTTGCCTTCACGGTCGTATCCGATCTGCGTTTCTGGTGCCCCTATGGGTAGAAAGGAGCGCAACATTAGGTTCATGGTATTGCCATCACCTCCGCCATTGCCGCGAACGTCAATAATAATCCCTTTGGCGTCGCGCAGCAGTGCCATCGCACTGGCTAGCCGCGGTTCCACCCACTCGATCGGTGCCCATCCAGAAATCCGCAGATAGCCGATGCCGCCCGGCATGCGGGACACCTCGTGAATGCCGAGATTGTCTGCAAGCGCATCGGAAGGCGCCTCGGCAGGGAGGGTAGTGGGTTGTGGTGGGCCAGCGGCGATGCGCAGATGTTCGTCGGGAAGGATAAAGCGAACTGCCCGTGTAAGGGCACGCGCGACTTCATTGGGACTCCCGCAAATGCTTTTATATTCGCCCCTTGCGACCCGGGCATCGATCCGACTGGCCGCTTCGGAGCCAATTTCGGGCATGACATAACGAGCGCGCAGGGTAGCGGCCGCAGCCTTCATGGTGGTTTGCGCATCAATACACGGAGGAGTCGGCGGACTTTGAGAAGTTAAGAGGCCACTGGAGGCCAGCAACAGCGAGGCAAGCAAGTTCATAAGTGGTTACGCCTTTCAATAAGATGACGTGAAGGCCTACATTTATCTGGAAAGCGAAGCGGGAAAAGAGCTCAGCGCAATCACGCTAAGCTTTGCGACAACGCGGGCTAAGCAAGATTTTACTCAGCTTCCCAATAGTTCAATAATGCGGTTTGCGGCTTCTGCGTCGCCCGGCACGCGTTTCAAATAGGTTTGATACATGTTGAGTGCTGATGCAGTCCGACCCGTTACTCGCAGACCATCAGCGAGCCGGTAGATCGCATAGTCTGAGTCCGGATGAAGCGCGCGATTGAGCTGCAACAGGCTGATACCGATAGCATTCTGGCCGCGATGGATATGTTTGAATGCGGCAAGATCAATCACACCTTCTCGCGCTTTGCGGCCGTCGGTGTTTGCCTGGCCCATTGTGACACCAGCTTCGAGGCCATTCAGGGCGGTCAGGTCGATCAGGTCCTGAGTAAAACGGTAGTTACGTGTCTTGTCCGTGGGACCGGCGATCAATTCATGCATGAAGGCTTCGGTATCCCAATATGCATCTACATCCCCGTTCGTGAGCACGACAAATGTCGTGTCGAGCTCGGGAAACATCATCAACTCACATGCAACACCATAGTGGCCACCCGAATGTCCAAGCAGACGTGTTCCATTAAGGTCTTGCTCGATGATCCCATAGCCATAGCTTCCAACCGGCGTTTCCCCGCGGCCTTGCAGGAACGCCTTGGTCATCTCGGCGCCGAGCAAGCGATTGCGCATTAGCGCCATGGCAAAACGATGCAAATCGCCGACGGTTGAGTAGGCCCCGCCAGCTGCACTGCCTCGCGGCTCCAACCGGCTACTGCAATCAATCCATTCGCCCGGCCGCTCTTCGGATCGCATATACGGAATTGCACGGCTGGAGACGTGGGCATCCTGTCGCCAGTTGCCGGTGTTCGTCATTCCCGCCTTGTCGAAGACCGCTTGCTGGACATGCTCAAAATAGTTCTTTCCGGTCACCGCTTCGATGATCAGTCCGAGGACGACATAGCCGCCGTTCGAATAGGAAAATGCACTACCCGGTTCGTGCTCGAGTGGAATGTCTGCGAACAAAGGCAAATAGTCACGGTGGCTTTCGGGATGTGGGCTGTTCAGCTCATCCAGTCCCTGCCAGTAATTGCCGATCCCAGACTGGTGCATCAGCATATGAGCAATCGTTACACGCCCAGCTGCTTCTCGATTGGGATAGTCCGGCAGGTGCATGCCGAGCGTATCATCAAGCGAAATCGTTCCAGCCTCGACCAGCTGCAGAATGCAGGTAGCTGTAAACATCTTCGGTATGGATGCGAGGTTGAACTTCGTGTCGATAGTGTTGCGCTGACCACTGCCTCTGTCCGCCAATCCATAGCTTGCGGCAAATTCGACATGCTCGCCGCGAGCAAGCAATACAGTTCCGCTAAAGTCTTTTGTTCGCACCAGCGCCTCTGAATGGCGAACGAGCCCCTTGCTCTGGGTCCCATGCCTTGCGCAGCTTGCAATTGTCATGGCTGAAGTCAGTCCGCCAAACAGAGAGAGCGCTCCGCGCCGTGAGGTTCTCAAAAGATGCATACTAAGGTCTCACTCTTGCAATTTCCTGGCGGACAGTCATTGAGTAACTGATTACACATAACTATGTAGTGGGTTACGGATATGTCAAGCGGAATGGCCGCGGGAGCGGATGAGATCTCTGAAGACCGCCTCGCGGTTTATGGCGCTTTCGCATTGGGAGGACGGCTCAGACGCCTCAGCGACAGGATCGATCGTGATGCAAAATCAATCTACGAGAAGATGGGTATAGAATTCGAACAGCGCTGGTTTCCTCTATTTAACTGCTTGCGAGGCGGAGAGGCGCTCAGCGTTACCGACATCTCCGATCGCCTTGGCATCTCACATGTCAGCGTTAGCGTGACGCGTAAGTCGCTCGAGGCTGCCGGAATTGTTAAATCGATCCGTGACATGAGTGACGGAAGACGATCTGTTCTGGGTTTGACCAGTAAGGGGAAAGCACTTGCCGTGGAGCTTGAGCCGTTGTTTGCTGCATTGGACTTGGCTTCTGCAGCTTTGAATGCAGAGGCGGGAAACGCGATCACTGCGATAGAACGGCTTGAACAAGCGCTAGAGTCCAAGTCACTGGCTGAGCGGGTGGATCATATTTTTGACGGAGGGCTCGGCGCGGTTAGCCCCGTTGCATAATAGTCCGCGGACCTTGCCGCTCCGCGCATGAGGCAATCGTTGGAATATCATTGCTTAGGACCCGATGTCTGCAAGGTGACCGTTCACTCGACCCGCCAGCGGATGGCTCTTTCGATTGACGCACTTTACAATAGCAGTCGCTCCGGACAGGCTATGAGAAAAGACGCTACATGGTCATGACGGCGTGATAAAACGGAGGAGGTGGAATGAGAACGTTGTTTGTCCTTTCGACGTTCGCTTTGGTCTTATCTTCGGCAAGCGCCCAGCAGCCCGTAGTCGTGCAGAAAGCCGATACGGCTGCGATTTCAAAATTCGACGACTTCCTCGCGACCTTTAGGAAAGAGAAGTCGATCCCATCTCTCTCGGTTATCGTCTTGCAGGATGGAGTTCCAATCTTCGAGAAAGCCTACGGATGGTCGGATGACGAGGGTGACACTCCTACGACGTTGGATACGACCTATTCCATTGCGTCCGTCACGAAGCCGATCACCGCGGCGGCAATCATCATAGAGGCCCAGGCTGATGCACTCGATCTGGCCCTTCCGATGCGCAAGGATGAGGGTTGGGCCGACATTTGTGAATGGTTGAGTGACAGCGAAATCCTGTTCGGTCGCGGCGGCATGGAGGACGACGGCACGTTCATCCCCCCGATGAATTGCGAGAGAGAAACCACACTTTCCGACATGCTCAATATGCGGGCAAACGGTGATGGTTCGACCTTCGTTTACAATCCGATCGGATACGCTCGGATCGATCGCGCGATCTCCGGGGGCGGCGGAAGAGACCTTCGCGAGATCGTGCGTGAGCGCATCATGGACCGAGCTGCCATTCAAAATATCGCGCTGGGCTGGCGCGATCCGCAAGGCGGATCGGCTCTAAGATTGCTCGCGCTCCCGTTTACGGTAGAGAACGGTCGCCGGGTGAGGACTGCGGTTGGGGATGACGATTTTCGAGCAGCAGCAGGGATCAAGGCTAGCGCCCGGCATCTCGCGACTTTCGACCAGGCGCTGGAGCAAGGGACGCTCCTTACAGCCGATTGGTATGCACGCATATTCGAGGCTCCGGTCGAACTGGAGGCCGGGGATTATCGCTGGGGCTGGTTCGTGCAAGATTGGGAGGATCATAGGCTTGCATGGCACTCGGGCTGGGATCCTGGGCGATACTCCGCCATGTATCTTAAGGTGCCGGAACGGGGGCTAACACTCATAGCGTTGGCCAACACCGAAGCGATTTGGTGGGGAAACAGCGCGGCCCGAGCAGAAATTGAAACGAGCTCGCTTGCGCGGGAATTTCTGGAACGCTTCGTCCACTAGAAGAGCCTCACTGACCTGGTCGGTTTTAGCGCAAACGCGAAAGACGCGCTTCGGCACCCTGACAGTCTGCTTCCCACCCCAAAATTATGCACTAGCCCGGCTTCAGAGCTCACACGAACTGGGACGAGCAGCTTAAGCCAGGTTTCGGGTGAATTCGGATACTCCGCTGACAATGACATAGCGGACGACCCCGCTGATTCTATCTCGAAGTGAGAGGCAATTTCTGGCAGATTCTACCTTCGCACGGACAAAGGAGAGGAACGGGGCTTCCGGCAAACTATGACGGTTCAGTCGACAACCTGATTTGATATTCGCTTTGATGGCTGCCATCGGCTGCTGCGATCACAGACTAAAGCTATCAATGGAAATTTATCGTGAGAAATTGGTTTGGCTTTTGGCTTTCCCTGGTCGCCACCTTCTACGCGTCACCTGTTCTTGGGGCGGAAATCGCAACCGAACGCCGTGATGGTGTCAATTGGATCCATTTGCGCGGGAAGATCGAGGCCGGAGATGCAATGCATTTTCAACGCTTGGCCATCAAAACAGAATCAGCGACCGTGGTTCTTGAGAGTAACGGGGGGGCTTTGGAGCCAGCCCTCAAAATTGGAGAAATAATCAGATTGAAAGAGTTCGGGACAGTGGTCCCCGATGGCGTCACGTGCGTATCCTCTTGCGCTTTAATTTGGGTGGCAGGAAGCTCAAGATCGCTCGGCCAGAATAGCCGCGTTGGCTTCCACGCTAGCTACACACTTCAGGACGGCCGGCATCAAGAAACCGGCTTGGGTAATGCATTGATAGGTCGCTACCTAACGCTGCTGAATATGCCCCAAAAAGCCATTGTATTCGCTACCAGTGCCTCCCCTTCCAGTTTTCGCTGGATCGATCCCACTGACTCCTATGAATCGGGCATCAGTTTCACCGTCCTATCGGACCCGGATGAGTTCGCGAAAACCCCTGAAAGCGGGACTAGTCAGATAGACGAATCCGAAGGCGCAGATTCACTCTTGTTGCCCAGATTCCATTGGAAGAAAGGACAGTGGCAGGTCGCAACGCACCGCAAGCGAACCGCATGCACTTTGGTGGCGGCGTTTGCGCAGGAGCAGGGGGCGGCTAACAAGTCGCTTTTGCTCTTCGGTAGAGATGTCGGAGCCGACCGAATGCTCCTCGCCTTCGCAAATGAGAAGTTCCGTAGCATCGGTGAAGGCGAAGAATATGAAATCGAAATGATATTTGAAACTGACGGGACGGCAGACAGAGGGTGGGGTGTGGCGAAATTCTTAAGTTTCACTCTTGATGACGGAAGTAGAGGTTTCGGTGCCTACTTCAACGCTGCGAAACTAGGTAAGGACCTAAGTGAAGAGCAGACCATCAACTTCGTGCATGCGAACGAGGTTATAGACGGATATCCCCTTACAGGCGCGTCAGAAGCCTACGCACAGCTTAATAGATGTCTGAGGGGAGGGGGAGCACTCGAAGATCCTTTCGCGCGCTAGATTTTCCTCGCGGCTACCGAAATAGGTGGCGCAAAGTTAGTGCGATATAGTCGTAGTGCGAGATGGCCATTCAATGTCTGCTTACCACCCAATCGCTGCCGATCAGCGCATATGTGAAACAACTTGGAAGCGGTCGATCAGACCTGCTGAGCGACCGCTTCTTCGGCTAGATTTCGGTTCGCTCCGCTAAGAGCAAAGCGTCTTCGACATCAGCTCCTAGGTAGCGAACGGTATTCTCGATCTTGGTATGACCGAGCAGTATCTGGATCGCTCGTATATTACCGGTCGCGCGATAGATCATCGCGGCTTTCGTTCGCCGGAGGGAGTGTGTGCCGTATTCGGCTTTTCGCAAGCCGATCGCCGTCACCCACTCATCAACTAGGCGTGCATACTGCCGCGTGCTCATATGGCCAGCTGGATCGACACGGCTTGGAAACAGGTAGTTGCTTGTAGAGCCGCCTCGGCGCTCCAACCACGCTAGCAATGTGGCTCGAACGTCGGCGGTGAGTTCAAACTGCACCGGGCGATTTGTTTTCTGCTGGATGACGGTGGCCCGATTGCGAATATCGGCACCTGCAACCACATCACCGATTTTGATCTTCACCAGATCGCAGCCGCGCAGCTTGCTATCGATGGCGAGGTCGAAAAGAGTTCTGTCCCTCAATCGTCCCTCGCGATCTAGATGAAACCGGATCGCCCAGATCTGCTTCTGTGTCAGTGGACGCTTCGTTCCGACATTCTTGCCAGCGTTCCAAGCCGGACGATGCCGCGTTGCTGTATCAAAACGTGAGTATCCCATTGCATTTCTCCTTGGCCCGAATGGCCGAAGAGGTAACGCTCAAGATGTCGCGGCTTGGGCCGGTAGCGGACGGGCGGCTTTCATGATCGAAACTTACAAAACGCGCAATACAACCAACGCCGTACCCCGGCGTTATCGCTTCTGCGAGAGTTGACTACTGCCCAATCGACGTTTCGCTGATCCTTGTTATTGGCACCTCGATGAAGGAGTCCGTCAGCCAGTCGATCGTCAGAGGCACCGAGGAATCGCCGATCGACTCTTCGCTCACGGTCCCTCCGGTGCCGTAATTGATCTCGTGGAAACTGTTCTTGATGACATCGACCACCACAAGCAGCCGACTGCCCGATTGCACCTCCCGGCTAACAAGGCGCGTCCGTTCGAATGGGATGACGCTGACTGCGCCAGGCTCGAGCAATCGGCGCGTCGTGATATCGCGCGCGTAGCTCGCCCGCCCCATGTAGTAGGATAATGGAAGGGTGCTCCCATCGGCGCGCAGTTCATACAGCGCTACCAGAAAGTCGAAGTCCCGCTTGTTGGTACGGACGTGCAATTCGCCCGAGAACCCGCCGCTGACCTCGACGGCCTGAGCTAGCGGTTCACTCGCAAACACCGTACCGGAAGCCAGGTCGGGGTCCTGATTGAGGATCGGGTATGGGTAATATCCGGCATCACTCGTCGTCCGGTCGGCGAAGTCCACGCTTTGCGAGATTGTGCCCGCCTCTTCCGGGGGGCGCTCGGAGAGCAGGTAATGGCCATTCGAGACTGCGTTGGTGAGGAAAAAGCGCTGAGTCGTCTTGCTCATCGCGGTGAGCGAAGGAGCGTGGCGCCAGACGTTCGCACCCATCACTTCGAAGTTGACCCGGTCCTTCAAGATCGCCGGCCGCGGCTTGCCCCGGAACACGTGATCGAACCAGGCGAAGGTGATCTCGCTCGTATCGAATTGCGCCACCGGATCGATCGCATAGCCGCGAATCTGGGTCGGTTTGAACGACTGCTGCGCGCCGAAATGGTCGTAGGGACCGATGAGCAAGAAATGCTCGGCATCGGGCCGGTGCCGGTAATGCTCCTTGAAATATCGGACCGCCGAGATCTGGCCATCGTCGTAATAGCCGGTGATCGACAGCACCGGGATATCGATATGCGCAAAATCATCACTATAGGGGACCATCGCCTGCCAGTATTCATCGTAGGATGGGTGCTGAAGCCAGCGCTGGAGCCACGGATTGGGCGTGCCGTCGATGGCGTCGATGTCCTTGTAAGGACGACCGCTGCGATACCAGTTCTCGTTGAGCGAGGACCAGCGATCGGGATCGTTGTAAGTTTCCCTGTCGAGTGTCCGGTTGTTCGCGACATAGAAAGCCCAGCCGTAATTGGCGTTCAGGAAGACGTTGTTTTCCATCGGCAGGCCCTGCCCGGGAACTGCCGCAACATAGGGGACGATCGTCTTGAGAGCTTCTGGCAGGCGTTTCGTCGCGGCCCAGGCCGCAAAACCCGTATAGCTGCCGCCGTACATCCCGACACGCCCGTCGCTCCAGCCCTGCTGGCTCGCCCATTCGATCGCCGCGACGGTATCGTCGACCTCGACTTCGTAGGGCCGAATTTCGTCGGTGCTTTGCAACTTGCCGCGCGCATTGACGACCAGTCCCGCATAGCCATGGGCGGCCGCCATCGCTGCGATTTCCCGATTGCGCGCCAGGTCGGAGTAGATCGTGAACCACATCGCGGTGGGCAACGGTTCGCCTGCTGTGCGCGGGAGGACGAGAGTTGCCGAGAGGGTCGCGCCCTGCGGGGTGTGGATCACGATATCCTCGTCGATCTGGTAGCTCCGCGTGCGTTCCTGCGCGACGAGCGCGTCGATGGTAGCGCCAGCACGCTGGTAGGCCCGCAGCACGAGCGCGGTCTCGACGATCTGCATCGCATCTTCGTCGCCGATGATCTCGGCGCCTGCATATTGCCCAAGCAGGCGATCGAGCATGGCACCGTCCGCGCGCTCACGCACGCGCAGCCAGCCAAGTAGCCGCTCCTTCGCAACCGGATCCAGTGGCGCCAAAAGCGCGCCAAGACGGTCCGCCAGCGGAACATCGCCCGACTGGCTTTGCGCCCACGCCGTGAGGAAACAGGTGCGGCTGCTCATCGGATCGGCATCGGGAACGCAGCCGATCGCGCGATAGGCCTGTGCTGGGTTGTCGCTAGCTCTTGCAGCCAGCAGCAGGGCAGCGCGATCCGCGGGCGGGCGGGTGACCCCGTCGGGAGGTGAGTTGAGCAGGCGCGACGCCAGCCCAGCGAGGTCCGCATCGTCCAGCGAACCACTGTCCGAGGCCATGAGGTCATAGCGCACGGTTTGCGCCGCCGCACCGTAGGGATCCATCAGTACGCAACCAAAGGCTACAATGACCGTGGCAAGCTTGAAAAACGTCATGTTTGTCTCGCATCAGAACCGAAGTTGACGCGAGCCTAGTTTGCGGCGCAGCTGGGCCAGGAAAATTTCCGCAAATGGCACTATCGTTCGGTGAACGGACACATCCGCAGGTCAAAGAATCCGTTCGCGCAACACGCTCGAACCTGCGCGGCTGGCGCTGAGGGTCGCGCCATCGTCCATGTGAACCAGCAGCCTGCCGCTTCCGGCAGGTTCGAGGCGTGCGATATGATCAAGGTTGACGATATTCGACCGGTGGATGCGTACGAAGGACGCAGGGGGCAGCAGGCTTTCGAATTTGGCCAAAGTCATATGCACCAGATGCCGACCACTTGCGGTCGCGACCTCTGCATAGTCGCCGGCCCCCGTTATGGAGACGATGGAGTTGGTGTCGATCGGGATCGCATCGTCGCCAATGCGGATGAAATAGCGCGCCAGAGACTCTCGCAAATCGTCCGTTTCCTGCTCCTCGCCGATCTGCCCGGTGCGATGATGGGCGAGAACAGCGACAATCCCATAGACAGTCACATTCTGTAGCGTCTGCCACGCCATAGCTCGACTGATGAGCGGCCGCACCTCGAACTCAATGGCCGAGGCACTCTGCGCAACTCCCAGCAGCACCAGCAGGAACCAGTAGGACACAAGCGCGAAGCCGGCCGCCAGGACAAGGTGCGCCCCAGCCTGAAATGCCGTGGGGCGGCCGACAATATGGGTGACGATGATCCAATAGGCGACTGCCCCAAACAGCGTCGTCGGCACGGTATTGGCTGCCGCCGGGGCCAGAGCATCCCACAAGGGGGCTGCATTCGCGATCGAAAGCGTGAAGGAATAGGCGATGAAGACCATCGCTGAGGCAATGGCCAGAAACCGCAGCTCAGCGCGATTTGAGGCGGGCGCGATGACACCATCGACTGTGTGCCCTCGCCCCTCAACGGGGCCGAATATTGCAAAGGTAAGGCGCACCAGGCTTCTCCGATCGGCGCAGCATTTTGCGCAAGACTCGATCTTGGATCACCGCCATTGGGACCACAATGGCGACTGAAGAAAATTCTCAATTGCCCGACCTAACACTGAAACTACGGCGTGTTGCAGATAGATCGCTCTTTCTGGAAGCGGTCAGACAACCGGAAGGAAGGTGCGTAGCTGCCAACGACGCCAGTCTGAATTAACGGCGGCTTTCGCGCAAAAATTGAAGCCCTTCAAACGACGGAGATGAGGGCGGAAACCGGACAATAGACCGATGCGTTGTAGCGGTATTTTGCACCCCCGAAAGGCACATCCAAGAAAATTTGCTTACTATGTGCTTACGGATACAGACACAAAAAGCCCCCCTGTAAGCAGCGAGGCTATTTTGATCAATGATTTCAGGGCTTCGATGGTTGCGGGGGTTGGATTTGAACCAACGACCTTCAGGTTATGAGCCTGACGAGCTACCGGACTGCTCCACCCCGCGGTACCTTCTTTTACGCCTCAAGCGCCGGTGCCGACATTTGTCGGCTTGGCTTCCCTCCCCCGGATCAGGTCCGGGGTCCGGGCGGCCGGTCGGCCTTGCGAAGTGCTGCGCAC
Source organism: Qipengyuania sp. R86523 (assembly GCF_044596365.1). Lineage (NCBI taxonomy): Bacteria > Pseudomonadati > Pseudomonadota > Alphaproteobacteria > Sphingomonadales > Erythrobacteraceae > Qipengyuania > Qipengyuania sp. R86523. The sequence continues at coordinate 2,618,078 of NZ_CP138997.1, read as the reverse complement.
TTCGATGGCGCCTTCCTCGCTGGCACCAAGGCCAGAGACGAAAAAGCCGCCGCGCGGTTTGCACCGGCAGCGGCTTTTTGAAATCATGAATGGGTTTGTTCCGCGTCCGTCCGCTATAATGCCTGGCGGCGACCTACTCTCCCAGTGCTTGAGCACTAGTACCATCGGCGCAGTCCGGTTTCACGTCCGAGTTCGAGATGGGATCGGGTGGGTCACAGACGCTATAGCCACCAAGCAATAAAGCGGGCGGACGGGCCGCCCGCAGGTTTTACCCTGCGGGGACCGTATCGGATTTTAAATCGATGCTGTTGAGCTTTTGAGGGCTTATCCGGCTGAAGTTTCCTCTACCACCGTTGAGCCGCCTGTCTTGCGACAGGGCTGTCATTGATGGTGCAGATCCTACAAGCGCGAAAAGAACTATTAGGACCGGTTAGCTACACGCATTACTGCGCTTCCACACCCGGCCTATCAACGTCATGGTCTATGACGGTTCGAAGATTGCTTATCTCAAGGGAGGCTTCCCGCTTAGATGCTTTCAGCGGTTATCCCGTCCATACATAGCTACCCTGCGGCACCCTTGGCAGGATGACAGGTACACCAGAGGTATGTTCACCCCGGTCCTCTCGTACTAGGGGCAACTCCTTTCAACAATCGACGCCCACGGCAGATAGGGACCAAACTGTCTCGCGACGTTCTGAACCCAGCTCACGTACCACTTTAATTGGCGAACAGCCAAACCCTTGGGACCTGCTCCAGCCCCAGGATGTGATGAGCCGACATCGAGGTGCCAAACGATTCCGTCGATATGAGCTCTTGGGAATCATCAGCCTGTTATCCCCGGCGTACCTTTTATCCGTTGAGCGATGGCCCTTCCACGAGGGACCACCGGATCACTATGACCGACTTTCGTCTCTGCTCGACCTGTCGGTCTCGCAGTCAGGCATGCTTATGCCATTGCACTCTTGCAGACGGTTTCCAACCGTCCTGAGCATACCATCGCGCGCCTCCGTTACTCTTTAGGAGGCGACCGCCCCAGTCAAACTACCCGCCACAGAGGGTCCCAACACCGGATAACGGTGCGTGGTTAGACATCAGAAAATCACAGGGTGGTATTTCACAGGTTGGCTCCACACCAGCTGGCGCCGATGTTTCAAAGCCTCCCACCTATTCTACACAGTAATTTCCTAATGCCACTCTGAAGCTGCAGTAAAGGTGCACGGGGTCTTTCCGTCTAACCGCGGGTACTCCGCATCTTCACGGAGAATTCAATTTCGCTGAGCATATCCTGGAGACAGTGGGGAAGTCGTTACGCCATTCGTGCAGGTCGGAACTTACCCGACAAGGAATTTCGCTACCTTAGGACCGTTATAGTTACGGCCGCCGTTTACTCGGGCTTCAATTCGGAGCTTGCACTCCTCCTCTTGACCTTCGAGCACCGGGCAGGCGTCACACCCTATACGTCGTCTTGAAGCCGACTTAGCAGAGTGCTGTGTTTTTGCTAAACAGTCGCTACCCCCTGGCCTGTGCCCCCCACAAAGACTTGCGTCGATATGGGGCCTCCTTCTTCCGAAGGTACGGAGGCAATTTGCCGAGTTCCTTCAGGATACTTCTCTCAAGCGCCTTGGTATACTCTACCTGACCACCTGTGTCGGTTTCGGGTACGGTCTATAGTGAAGAGGCTATTTCCTGGAACCGCTTGGCTGCCCTCTCAATCCAATAAGAGAAAACAACTTCCACGATCCGTCACACATTTTCAGGCCCACGAATATTTACGTGGTTCCCATCGACTACCCCCTTCGGGCTCGTCTTAGGGGCCGGCTAACCCTGCGCCGATTAGCGTTGCGCAGGAACCCTTGGTCTTTCGGCGACAGGGCATCTCACCCTGTTTGTCGCTACTCATGTCAGCATTCGCACTTCCGATACGTCCAGCGTCGGTTACCCTTCGCCTTCACTCGCTTACGGAACGCTCCGCTACCGCTCAGAATAAATTCTGAACCCTAAGCTTCGGTGCATATCTTTAGCCCCGTTACATCTTCGCCGCAGGAACCCTTGTTTAGACCAGTGAGCTGTTACGCTTTCTTTAAAGGATGGCTGCTTCTAAGCCAACCTCCTGGTTGTTTTGGGATTCCCACATGCTTTCCCACTTAGATATGACTTGGGGACCTTAGCTGTAGGTTAGGGCTGTTTCCCTTTTGACGACGGACCTTAGCACCCGCCGTCTGTCTGCCGGATAAGACTCGATGGTATTCGGAGTTTGGTTAGGTTTGGTACCGCTCGCGCAGCCCTAGCCCATCCAGTGCTCTACCCCCATCGGCATACATCCGACGCTCTACCTCAATAGATTTCGCGGAGAACCAGCTATTTCCCGGCTTGATTGGCCTTTCACCCCTAAACACAGCTCATCCGAGAATTTTTCAACATTCACCGGTTCGGTCCTCCAGTGCATGTTACTGCACCTTCAACCTGGCCATGCCTAGATCGCCGGGGTTCGGGTCTAATCCATCATACTCAGTCGCCCTATTCAGACTTGCTTTCGCTGCGCCTACACCTAACGGCTTAAGCTTGCATGGTAGATTAAGTCACTGACCCATTATGCAAGAGGTACGCTGTCACCCCCTATGGGGCTCCAACTGCTTGTAAGCATCCGGTTTCAGGTACTGTTTCACTCCCCTAATCGGGGTGCTTTTCACCTTTCCCTCACGGTACTGTGTTCGCTATCGGTCATGTGCGAGTATTTAGGCTTGGAGGGTGGTCCCCCCATGTTCAGACAGGATTTCACGTGTCCCGCCCTACTCGAGTCCTTCATCATCACTTTCGCATACGGGGCTGTCACCCGCTATGGCCACTCTTTCCAAAGTGTTTTGCTAGTTGAAATGAAGGCACTGGCCTGGTCCCGGTTCGCTCGCCACTACTACGGGAATCTCTGTTGATGTCTTTTCCTCCGGGTACTGAGATGTTTCAGTTCCCCGGGTTCGCTTCACCAAACCTATGTATTCAGTCTGGTGATACCCTATCCACCTCTTTCCGACTGTCCGAAGACAATCGAAAGGAAATGGTGAGGGTGGGTTTCCCCATTCG